>NZ_CP107959.1 GCF_036075115.1 Streptomyces sp. NBC_00377 | reverse complement strand
CGGGTCGCGCGGGCCAGAGTCTCGGCGGCGATGATGCCGAGCCGCACCCGCTGGGCCTGCTCAGGCACGGGCAAGAGCTGGTCGGGGGCGGCGTCGTTGTAGGCGGCCAGGGCCTCGGCGGCCCATGCCGCGCGATCTGCGTTGGTCACGTCGTCCATGTCGCTCTCCTTCGGTGGGTGTTGGTGGTGTCGGTGCGGGGTGCCGTTCCCCTTTCCGACAAGTAATAGATTACAGCACTAGAGCATCACGGGCAACTCTGGGACTCTGCGTGTCGCCATGAATCCGCAGGTCGGACGCTTGATCCAGGGAGCTTCCAAGATCTTTTAGCGTGTGCACGCTAGACGCTCCGCCGGTCCGGGCCGGCTCCTCGGCCTGCTCGTCGGCGGCGGCCTGGTGCTCGTCGTCCTCGACGCCGTGGCGGTCGACGGCCCCCACACTCAGTGGCCCCCGCCCGGAACTCCGGACGGGGGCCACTGAGGGGAGAGGGTTAGCCGAGGTGGGCAACCTCATCGATGGTGACTGCGCGGGTCATCACCACGCGCACGGTGTCCAGCAGTACGGGCGGCAGCGCGAACCTACGGGGACGGGCGGCCCGGAGGTGCTTCCGGGCGAGCGCGACGGCTGCGGCGTCCGGGATTGCGGCGGGGCCCTCGCCGTCGAACGCGTAGAAGCGAGTCACCCGGTGCGCGCCGGGCACGGACGGGGCCCGGCGGCGGTCGTCGCGCGGGAGTGCGTCCGGGTCCACGGGAACGCTGGTGAGCGTGTCGGTGTACTCGGTGATGCGTGCGGCGTCGGCACCGAACCTCCTAGCGGCCCATTCGTGCTGCGCGCGGGTCGTCTCGGGGCTCTCGATCATCGCGCCCGTGCGCTCGTGACCGTTCGTCACGTAGCTGACCGTCCAATACCGAACGCGGGTGGTTCGAATGGCGCTCACGTACGAGATCACGCGCTCGACCACCCGGGCACCGGTCTCGCCGCCGTGGTTGTACGCATCCGCGCGGGCGATGTCCGGGCCATGGGTCAACACCGTGGTGGCGAGCTGGGCATGCAGCGAGCGGGCCGGGTCGTGCGCCTGCTCGGCGATGAGTACCAGCCTGATGAACATGTCCAGATCGGCCGGGTTCTTCATGTCGAGTTCCAACGCGGTCATGTCGGTTCCTTTCGGTGGGTGTTGGTGGTGTCGGTCCGGGGTGCCGTTCCCCTTCCCGACAAGTAATAGATTACAGCACTAGAGCATCACAGGCAACTCTGACCCTGCATACGTCACCACAAAACCGCAGGTCAGAGGCCCGCAGCAAGAAACTTCCAAGATCTTTTAGCGTGTGCACGCTAGACGCTCACTCCGTCGCTCCGGGCCGGCTCCTCGTCGGCGAGCTGGTGCCCGTGGTCCTGGTGCCCGTGGTCCTGGTGCTCGTCGTCCTCGACGCCGTGGCGGTCGACGCGGTGGCGGTCGACGGCGGGGCTCCACCTCGGCCTCGTCGGCGAGCTGGTGCCCGTGGTCCTGGTGCACGTCGTCCTCGACGCCGTGGCGGTCGACGCGGTGGCGGTCGACGGCGGGGCTCCACCTCGGCCTCGTCGGCGAGCTGGTGCCCGTGGTCCTGGTGCTCGTCGTCCTCGACGCCGTGGCGGTCGACGCGGTGGCGGTCGACGGCGGGGCTCCACCTCGGCCTCGTCGGCGAGCTGGTGCCCGTGGTCCTGGTGCTCGTCGTCCTGGTGCTCGTCGTCCTCGACGCCGTGGCGGTCGACGGCGGGGCTCCACCTCGGCGCGTCCGCCATGGGCCGGGCCTGAGCGGGGGGTTCCCTCGTCGATCGGGCAGGCTTGCCCTGGCACGGGTTCTGTGGGGGTTGCCAGGCTCGCGCTTGCGCGACCCGCGTAGCGGGCTTGGCCTGGTGGCCCCCGCAGGTTCCGTGCGAGCCTCCGGTGACCGATCGGCGAGGGAACCCCCCGCGACCACCCACACACCCACCACCCACCCACCGGCACCCAATAGGCAGTCCCCCACCCCCTCGGAGAGAGGGCCGGGGCGTGGGGCGGAGCCCCACATCACCACCCACATTCCGCGGCGCCCCCACCCACCCCCAACCACCTCGACGGCTATTCGGCGGTCTGCGCCGTAGGGGCGGCTGCGCGGGCGCCCATCTGTGGTGCCCAGGAAGGGTGTTCAGCGCTCTTCTGCCCTCGATGTGGCACTCTGGTAGGTAGCTCTCGCCGGGACTGCCCGGCAGGCGGCTCGTGACCGCCGGAGGGCACGCTGAGGTCCGTATCCATTTATGCGGTGGAACCGGCTGACGGAAAAATTCCGTTGGATCGGTTGCTGACCTCTGCGGTAAGCCGCCCCGTCAGTGCGGAGATCAACTAGCACTGATGGAGTCAAGCCGTGGCGGCCATACTGCCGTTCCTCTCCCGTGTTCCCCTTCTGGTCTGGGCGTTTGTCGCGGTAACGGGGTTCTACCTTCTGTTGATCGTGGTCCTGTCGTTCACTGCGGTGTACTCCGCGAAGCCCGCACGGCGGCGTGCGGCCCTCAACGTGGTTCGGGTTCTGTGGATCACCCGAAACGAGGAGGAGTGACCCGGGGGGCCTGGACCGTGCCCGGACTACGTCGCCCGCATCCGCAAGGTGGGTGGGCGGTTGCCCGGGTTCTCCGGGGCCCCTGGCTCCTCGGACGGGTGATCTTCGGCGTCGGACCGTGACGGGCCGGGCGGTCGCCACGGTTGTCCGGGGATGAAGCTGATCACCATCGCGGCCGCAGCCGCCGTTCTCGCGGGGGCCCTGGCCGTGCCGCCGGCGTCGGCCGCCTCGTCTGCGCACGCCCCGTGCACCACCAAGTGGAAAGTCACGGCGCACGAGGTTGCTGTGCGTCGGCCGGCGTGGAACGAGGGACCGGTGTCAACGCCTTCGTCACCCGTCGTCCGCTGGCTGAAGCGCGGCCAGGTCGTCACCTCATGCGTTGTCGCGGTTGGCAGAACGACGAACGGCACTTCCTACACGGAGTGCGGCGGTGGGCACCTGTGGCGAGTAGTGCGGGGCGGTCAAGTTCCCCAAGGATGCCTACAGAAGCAGTAACGGCGGGAGGTGCACCGCGTCCTCGCCCCAACCAGAGGGCGGCGCCTCCATCGGTGGAGGCGCCGCCCTCTGGTTGTGCCGAGGGCCTAGCGTTCGACCCTCGGCTCGTTGTCCTTGTGGGACTTCTGGCGGGCGATGGCCCCGTGAAAGGCGCTGCGGTGCTGAGGGGCCACCTCGTAGGCGACGGCTCGATGTCGGTGGGGGTCTGCCGGGTCGTACACCGGTGTGATGGGCTCCGGGATGGTCTCGGGCCACCAGCCCTCGCGCACTCCGCGACGCAGGGCAAAGCCGTGGGCCGTGCGGCAACCACGGACCGAGGTGAGACGGGTTCGCAGGTCGGCAACGGCCACCGATCCGGAATCGATGACCAGGACAGCGAACAGGCGGGCGCCAACGGGAAGCGCGGCCATGTAGCGCTCAGCGCGCTCGGTGGTCCACTCGGTGGTTAGGGGCGGCCTCAGCGGAAGATCGACACGCGCCCCGGCTCCTGCCAACCATCTCAACGTGCCTTCCAGGTCGTACGGCGGGTACACGGGCACGAATTCCACGGCGTCGACGCTGCTGCCCTCCTCGCACATCACGACACTGCCCAGGGATCGGGAACGGGTGCAGCCTCGATCCATCCGCGGTGGGTCTGGTAGGCCTTGTTGGCCGTGACGTGGCATGTCACCGGCTGGTCGTCGCCGTCGTGCTGGACGATCAGGTATTGGCCTGCTGTGTCCGTGATGGTGCCCTCACGTCCGCCGTTCCGGATACGGCCACCGATCCGCACCTGAATGCCGGCGCGGTTCTCCAGGTCGTAGTACCGGGCGATGTATTCAAGATCAGCGGCCTGCCGCTGGCGAGTCTGGGTGTCGGAGTCGTAGTCGTCGTACGTCGCCATCGATTGCTCTCCCTCGTTCTGTTCTGGTTCAACGTCTGTCGGCGGCAACGGTGTTGCTCTCGCTGGCTTCGAGCTGGTTTGGCTAGTCCTCGTCTGCGGCCCCGGCAAGCGCCGCCATGGCGGCGGCCTGGTCGTGCTCGTCCAGCGCGCGGTACAGGGTCGATCGCTTGACGCCGAGTGCTGCGGCGATGGCGGGTACGGGCTCCTCGCGGTCCCGGCGGGCGAGTGCTGCGGCGAGCTGATCGGCGCTGACGGCTCGGGGACGGCCGCCCCGACGGCCCTTCGCGTGGGCGGTCGCCAGTCCGTCCATGGTCCGCTCGTGGATGAACTCGCGCTCGATCTCGGCGAACACCGCCACCACAACGAAAAGGATCTTCCCTGGGCCTTGGGGATCGTAGACGCCTGCAAGAGGTCCGCTCAGGATCTCCAGCCGGTTCCCGAGGTGCTGGATGTCCTGGGCCGACACGATCAGCTCGACCATGTTGCGGCCGAGGCGGTCTAGCCGCTGGACGGTGAGGATGTCGTTCGTCCGGAGGGAGTCCCGGGCTTGTACGTACTTGGGCCGGGTCGGCTGCCGGGTGCTGATCACCTCGTCAAAGATCCGCACGCACCCGGCCGCGCCGAGGGCGGCCATTTGGGCCGTGAGGTCTTGACCGCGTCGGCTGGCTCGCGCGTACCCGATGCGGTCGCCGGGCCGCTCGGCCACGGCCTCCGTGATCTGCGGGGCGGGTCCGGGCTGCCACAGCTGCCCCGGTCGGCGGGCGGCGAGCATCCGGACCGCCGGGCCGGACCGGAGTTTGGGGAGTCCCGCGTACCGGCCGGTGTGGTAGACCGAGGCGACAAGTCCGGTATGGGTCCGGCACGGCGAGCCGGCCGGCACCTCGCATCGTGGGCAGGGCTGGCGCTCGATCAACTCGGCCCGCACCAATTCGTCAGATTTTCCCGGTTCTTCCGTCATTGGCTGTCGTCAGACCTGGTCCGGATTGCGGGTGAGGGCGTACGCCCCGGCGGCGAGTACGCCCAGGACGCCGCCGACGACGTAGAACCACAGCCCATCGGCGAACGTGCCCGCGCCGGTCGCCCAGGCGGCCAGAGCGCCGCCCCCGATGCCGAGGAACGCCCCGGCAAAGATTGTGGCGATGAGTGCGCGCGTGAAACGCTCTTCGAGATCCACGGAGAATCCTCCCCCTTGGTCGGCTCACTGTCGTCCCGATAACGTATCCCGATTCCTCGGCGGCGACCGAGGTTGCGGGACAGGTTTCGGGACGAATATCGGCGAGTTCCGGCGCCACCCGGCCGACGTCCCGAAACCGATCGTTTCCGGGACGGTTTAGCGTGTACACGCTAAGTCGTGTCGGATTCTCGCTCAGGTGCAATGCACTCGTTCGGCGATGAACGCCTTTCCTGAGGTGATTCCCCCCCTCACCGGGACACTGGTCTGTGGATAACCCCGATCCATCGCGGAGCGGGTCGGTAGGTTGGAGGCGTGTCAGCAAAGATCTTCTACATCGACGACTCAGGGGCCGTGGAAACCGGCTACGTCGTCTACGGCTGGGCCGCGATCGACCTGGAGCACTGGAGTGCGGCCATGCGATGCTGGCTGGACTTCCGCAAAAAGCTGTACGCCGACACCGGCGTCCCGGCCGACTTCGAACTCCACGCGACGAAGTTTCTCCAGGGACGTGGAAGCCCGTCGACTGACCCTCAGTGGAATCGCGTCAAGTCAAACCGCGGCCGAGTGCTTCAGAATGCCCTCTCCGCCGTTGCGACCATGCCCGGTACGAGGGTCGGGGCGGTGTGGCGGCAGACCACCAAGACGGGCAGCGACTACCACGCCGAGCGCAGCGCGGTGTACGAGCGCCTCCTCCTGGGGCTCGACCGAACGCTCGGCGTCGATGGCGACCACGGCATCATCGTCATGGACGGCGACGGCACGGACGGTTCTTATCAGCGTGGACACCGGAAGTTGAAGCTGGCTACCCGGCACATCGTTGAAGATCCCTGGTTCATCGGCTCGCATGGCAGCCAGCCTGTCCAGATCGCCGACTTGCTCGCTTACACGGCCTACCAGTCGGTGTTGCAGCACCCGGGCAAGCGGTTCATGTGGAACTGGTGGAACAACCTGCTGCCAGCAGCAAAGGGGCCCTACGAGATCTGAGCAGCAAGAAGGCCCGGCACAAGGCCGGGCCCGCTCTGATCGTTACAAGCTAGACCCGGTGATCCTGCGTACGCAGGCCAGGTCCGCACCTCTAGTGTGCCACGGCCTAGGCCGTTTTAGACACGTGAGGCGACTAAAAACCTCGACAGCAGATCTCAGCGTCGCCGGTCAAGAGGTGCCATCACCTCGTTGACCTGCCCAAAGAGCGGCCTTATCTGAACTTCAACGGTGTGGGCTGAACGTGATTGACGTCATGAAACTGGGGCCTCCTCAAACGGCGCCACAGTCTGTACGGCCGCCCCGGTCCCTGAATTGACGTCATGAAACTGGGGCCTCCTCAAACGGCGCCACAGTCTGCATGGCCTCGTACGGCCGCCCCGGTCCCTGACGGGGGCAGGGACCGGGGCGGCCTGGGCAGAGCGGCGGAGGGGACCTCTCCAACTCCGCCGCTCAGGTCATCGCTTCACTGCCATGATCCCGCCTCCACCATGACGTAGACCCACGGGGCCGCTCGAAACCGGCGGTGCCCGGTGTCTCGGGTGTGCTCGGCCATCCACTTGGTGAGCGCCTCTTCGTCGGGCTGGTCCTGGGAGTCCGCGCCGCAGTCGGCATCCTCACCGGTCACACACACCGCCTGATACGCCGGCATCGCCGTCTCGTCCGTGGTGACTCCATATTCGCGGAACCGGAACGTCTTGTTCGTCACCGTGTCACCGCCGCTGGCCGTGGTGAGTGCTGCCGCCGACCTCGCCGGTCTGCGGGTCGCGCGTACTGACCGTCAGGGTGAGGTGCCACTCCCACGTGCCCTCGGCCGGTCCGGGCATCCTGGCCAGGGCCAGGGCGTGGATCTCCAGCGTGGGGGCTTCCCTGGCCAGGTCGGCGGCGGCTTGCAGCGCGTCAGCCGTCGTTTCGCCCGCGCACACCAGCACGGTAAGCGCGCTTACCGTGATGTCGCTCGCGGGATTGAGCACGGAGAGGACCCGTACCGCCGCGCCGGCCTCCTGGATTGTCCGTACCAAGTCGCCTGCACCCGTGAACGGGGGCGCGGACCGGGGCTGTTCGACGGCCGCCCCGTGCGAGCCGCCGGGGACAGCGGGCAGGATCTCGTGCCCTTCACGGGTCGGCTGGTCGTGATCATCCATGGAGTTCCTCGTCGTGGTCTCGGTGTCGGAAGGAGAGGTGGGACCGGCCCGCCGGGGAGGTGGATGGCGGGCCGGTCCCTGCTGCGGGTCGTCCCGACGGGGGTCCGGGTCGATCCGCAGCGGTCAAGGCCCCGCGCGCGGCGGAGAGTTGGGGGAGTCGACGCGGCGGGAGTTGTCGACTGGCGGCGCCGACAACACGCGGACCGTGTGCGTCCCGTCGTCTGTCTCGATCGCCAGCCCGTACCCGCGTCCCGTCTCCAGCGCGGCAACGGCCTCGGCATAGACCGGTGCAAGACCCTCGGCGAGCGGGGCGACGGCGGACGGGTCCAACAGCCAGGTGGGGATGCGGTACGCGCGGCTGAGCAGCCAGCACACGGCCGCCTGCGGGGCACCGGTCAGATACTCGTTGGCCAGCACCATCCGTCCCTCACGGCCGCTCACCGTGACCTCGTGCTCGCATCGGTACCGGCGGACCGCCTGGGCTCTCATCGCGGCCGGCTCCTGGGGTTTGGGAGGGCAGATCAGCACGTCTCCTCCTCCCGCTGGGTGGGCAGGCGCACGGCGGCGTACACCGCGTTGCGGCCACGGTGTGCGTACTGGCCCCACTCGTCGGCCAGGGCCTCGACCACGATGAGCCCACGGCCTCCCTCGTCGTCCAAGGCCGCCGCACGTGGGGCGAGCGGCCGGTACCGCCCGTTGTCCAACACAGTGATGACCGCCCGGCCTGCCATGATGGCGACGATCAGCCGGAGCGACCGGCCACGGGAGTGCTCCACCGCGTTGGTGACCAACTCCGTGACAAGGTGCTCGGCAACCTCGATCCGATCGCCGGGCACACCCCATTTCGTCAAGTGGTTGCTGGTGTAGTGGCGGGCGGTTGCCGGGGACCGCAGGGATTCCGCAGAGAGTTCGATCGACAGACGGCGGTCGCCGCCGCCGCGACGGTCGGCTACGTGCGCCGTGTCCGGCCCGGTCCCCTGGGGAGGGACCGAGTGCAACCCGCTGCGGCGGTCGTGGGGGCGGTACGTCATCCCTGGTCTCCTCGGCAGCGGCGCGGGTCCAGCAACGGGGCCAGGACGCGTACAACGGCGGACGCCTGCGATAGAGGGTCACCGGTCGGGGTTTGAGCCCAGACCACGTGTCCGCCTCTGTCTGCGCCCGGCAGCGGAACCGGCATGTCCTCGTGCCGGGCCCACATCGACCCGCGAACGGATTCGGCGTAGATCGACGGGGCCGCCGCGCTGTCCGTCGGGGCGACGACGGCGAACATCTGCTCAAGGTCGGGGCCGCGACGGCGGGGGATGACCTGGCGGGCGAGCGGCACGACCACTCCGGCGATGGCCAGGACGCTGACACAGTCCGTCCAGCGCAGTCCGCTGATGTCCAATACCCCGAAGGTCCGCCCGGCGCGGGCGATCACCCCGTACGCCGGGCGCACGCGCCACAGCGCCGCTACGGCGGCCGGCTCCGTTGTCACCTCCGCCCGCCAATCAGCGCCCGGCGACACGTGCCGGTCCTGCCCGACGCACCGCATCCGGCCGTGTATCCCGGTGCAACTCGGCGTCACCGGCCACCCGAGGGCCGCGTATCGCATGGCCCATGCCTGCGCGGACTCCGCTCGGGCGGCAATCTCTGCGGGCTCGGCTGGCTGAACCACGTCTAAGGCGGCCTCTACCAGGGCCGTCGCGGTGGTCTGGCGTCCTGTCGGCGACATGGGCAGCTCCGGTACCACGTGGGGCCCTGATCACTCTCACGAGATCGGGCCACTACAACACGTATCTCTGAGGTCCTAGAGTGGCCCCGTGCGCACTTGCGGCGCAAGTGCGTCGCGATAATCCCGCACTTGCGACGCATGTACGAGCCATCAAGGAAGGGGCCAATAGTGAGTACAGGCCGGTCAGGCGATGAGGCAGACTTGACGCAAGCAAGTGCGCAGCGCCCAAAGAGGCGCAGGACAGGCGGAAGGAAGCCAATGAAACCGGCCCCTCGCTCCACGATGAGCCGATGGCAGCTCGGCGGCGAGCTGCGTCGACTCCGCGAGGCTGCCAAGATCAAGATTGACGTGGTGGCGAAGGAACTCAAATGCTCGCCCACCCGAGTCAGCCGCATCGAGACTGGTCACAAGGGCGCCGTGGCCAAGCCGGACGAAGTGCGCACGATGTGCACGATGTACGGCGTCACCGATGAGCGGCAGATCCAAGTCATCCTCGACATGCTCAGCAACGCACAGCAACGGGGCTGGTGGGACTCGTACGCGGATGTCCTGCCGTCCGGGCTTGACACGTACTTCGCTCTGGAGTCCGGAGCACGAACCGAACGGGCATGGGAACCCCTGCTCGTCCACGGCCTCCTCCAGACCCGCGATTACGCCCGAGCCGTCTACTCCGCGTGGGGCGCTCACCGCCCGTCAGACATCAACGCCCTCGTGGACGTACGCGCCGAGCGGCAAGCGGGCCTCACCAGGGAAGCGGACCCGCTGGAATTCTGGCTGGTCCTGGATGAAGCGGTCATCCGCCGGCCGATCGGCAGTCCCGAGGTGATGAAAGCCCAACTCCATCACCTCATCGACATGGCAGAGCGCCCGAACATCACGCTTCAACTGCTGCCCTTCAACAAGGGCGGTCACCCGGGCCTCGGTGGCAGCTTCAGCCTGCTGGAATTCGAGGTTGATCCGACGGTCGTCTACGTCGAAAGCCTCGGCGGGAACCTCTACTTGGAAAAGCGAAACGACGTACGACAGTTCGTCGGCTGGATCGATCTGTTGCGGGCCACGGCGCTGGCCCCTGACGACACGACGGCGCTACTCGCACGCGCCGCAGAGGAGATGTGACATGGACAGCACCACCGGCAGCACCACGCCGGACCCCCTTGCCGATGCTCAGTGGTTCAAGGCATCGGCGAGCGGCGGCAGCGGCGGCGGCTGCCTCGAAGTGGCTTTTCTGACCGACGGAAATATTGCCGTCCGCGACAACGAAGACTTGAGCAACCCGCCCTTTGTCGTGAGCCGACACGTCTGGACCTGCTTCCTTGACGGAGCCGGAAAGGGCGAATTCGACCTCCCCGCCTGACCCAACCCGCCTTACGCGGCTGAGGGGCCGACTCGAAAGAGTCGGCCCCTCAGCCATCCCCGGGCGTCCTGCCCCTAGTTCTGGCGTGCACACGCTAACCAAGGGATCTCGGCGCCTTGTCGACGGCACACGGAAGGGGCGCCCCTCGTGAGGGGCGCCCCTTCCGTGTGCGGTGGTGTGCCGCTCTGACCCTCAGACCGTGAGGGGCGTCCGGTCGGCTGTGCGCTCGTGTGCGGTGCCCTGTGCGGGCAGTGCAGCCGCTGTGCGCCGCGCAAGTTCGGCGCGGAAGTCGCCGAGCCACTTCCGGGCGGTCGACGGGTCGCGTTCGTCGCCTGCAAGTTCGGCGTCGGTCGGCTCGGCGCCCTCGTTGGAAACCTTGTGCAGGTACAGATCCCACCCGCGCATCTTGGCCGCGCTGGTCCACCGGGGGGACTCGTACGGCTTCGGGTCGGTCAGGGCGTCCAACAGGTGGTCCCTGGCGGTCTGGAGCGCGACCGTGGCCGCACGGCGGATGTCCTCAGCCTCCTGAGCCTCCGCGAGCATGCGCATGGCCTGCTCCTTGGCCCGGCGTGCGGTCGCCTCAGCCTCCTGGGCTTCACTCGTCATCCGTGCGACGGCGGCGGCCTGGCGGTCGTGCTCGTCCGCGAGTTGGTGCGTCTGTCCCTGGATGGTCTTGGCCTTCGCCTGGAGAGCTTCGACCTGCTCAGTGGCCCGCTGTACCTCTTCCCGGGCGGCGCGCTGCCGGTTCATGGCCTGCTGGGCTTCGGTGCGTGCGCCCTCGGCCTCGCGTCGGCGTTCGCCCGCCTCGGTCTCGGCCTGGCTGATCGCGTTGCGCAGGTCATCGAGCTGCCGCGAAAGCCTGCGGTGCGCCTCCTCGTCAGTAGTGGCGACGGTACGCAGCCCGGATGCCTCCTTGTCCAGTCGCTCAACGTTGGCGGCGAGCTGCTGGTGGCGCTCGTCGGCCTCGTCCGCGAGACGGGTAGCTGCTGCGGCGCGCTCTGCGGCGTCCTCTGCTTCCTTACCGGCCCGGGTGGCGGCTTCCTGAGCCTCAGTCATCAGGGCCTCGGCGGCGGCGCGCTGCTCGGCAGCGCTGGCCTCCACCTCGGCCGCCTTCCTCTGGGCGGCCGCGAGTTCCGTGCGCGCCTGGTCGCGGGCCTCCTCGGCCTCCTTCTGCTGCTTCTGGGCCTCGGCGGCGGCGGCGCCTGCCGCGATGGCCTCGACGCTGGGGACGATCGCCAGTTCTTCGAGTAGCCGCACGATCGCCATGGGGTCGCGCACGTCCATGCGCGCCAGGTCGATGACACGGCCGCGGGTCGCGAAGACGCGGGCGAGCGTGAGCTGTGCGGGAGTGTCGCCGGCGATTCCAGACGCGTCGATGGCCCGCTCCGCCTTGTCCTGCAAGTCGTCGACCCGGCGGCTGGCTGCGGCCTTCCTCCGACCGGCCGCCGTATGGTCTCTGGCGTCCAGTGCTCTCCTCAGCTCGTGCAGGGAGTTGGCGGCCCTCCGGATACGGGCCTCGTGGTGAATGAGCCCGTCCTTTGCCTTGGCGTCCCATCCAAGCCTGGCGAACGCAACGGCCCACACACGCGTGTAGGCGATCTGGATCAGCCGGACTAGGCCGGGGCTCGCGTCTTCCGGATCTGCGTCCACCTCGTTGGCAGACATCCGCTTGTGCAACTCGAACTCGATCAGCTTCGCCGAGATCACCGGAACGGCAGCAAAGACGACCATCGCCCACGTGTTGCCGGGTGCGTGCACGGCGTTCATGGTGCTGCTGGCCGCGACCAGAGCCCATGCCATTCGCCGGGTCTGCCGCATGGGGCGCGTCCATGACGATTCCACGGCCGCCGAGCGGTACAGGGAGACAAAGCACACGATCTCGGCCAGGTCGAAAATCGCCATGATCGGTACAGCCCAGTAGGGGGCCAGGTCCATCGTCTCCGTGGCGAACCCGTAGAGACCGTTCAAAGACAGGACCATGCCGCACGCGCCGAGCGCGGCGAGCGGGCCGGCCGCCGCGACGGTCTGCCGAACCCCGCTTGCGCCCCCAGCACCGACAGCTTGCGGGCTGGCCAGAACCGCTGGGCGGGCCCGGCGGAGCCCCACGTACAGGACGAGTGCGGTGGCCACCGTGGCGGCGGCCCACACCGCCCAGTCGGGCACCTGGTGCACGGCGTCCGGGATCGTCAGCTCGGGCAGCGTCATCACGCCTCACCGCCTCGGGCGGTGTACGGGGCCGTACTCTGGTCTCGCATCGGGGTCCTCCTCGATCGTTCGACTCCGGGGTCTGCTGCCAGGCCGGCCCGGAGTCGTTTCACGTTTATGCACGTATAAATGCTTGATGTTCAACGCTTCACCGCGCATGCGGTTGTACCTGTAGAACACTCCTGCACGAGGCTGCATCGTAGCTGCACAGGCGCACGGGGGGCGCGCACTAAACCGAACAACTCCCGCCCCTCGCTGCACAGCCTTGCATTTATACATGCACAAATGCAAGGAGGTAGAAGCGCACATTTCTGCGCGCGTCTACCTCCTTGCACGTGATCGCACAGGCTCCTGCACAGCCCTGCCGGTCCCTACTTGCGCGGGCGCCCACGCTTGCCCGTCGACGGCACAGGGCCGCCCAACTCCCGCACCACGTCACTCGGCTTCATCTCTTCAGCGAGACGCCGCAGCGCCAGGCGGAGTACCGCCGTGTGGGGGATGCGCTCTTGCCGCGCGGCTCCGGCTTCGGTCACCTGCCAGAGAAAGTCCTCATCACCCGGGTCTGGATAGAAGGGGATGGCCTTGGGGCGGGGGCGCTTGTTGCCGCGTCGCCCCTCCGGCTCTTCCTCCTCGGCGGCGGCCTGGGCGGCGGCGGCCCGAACGGCGGCCTCCTCGGCAGCGGCCTTCTCGGCGGCGGCTTGGGCGGCGGCTTGGGCGGCGGCCTCGTCCTTCCGCCTCTGGCGCTCCAGCCTCTCCGCCTCCCGCGCCGCCGCTCGCTCCTGAGAGGAGGTGGGGCGGCGGCCTGCGGTACGAGACCCGCCAGGATCCCGCCCCCTTCTGCGGCGCTCTGCCTCACCGTCCAGCTCGTCGGCCGCCGATACTGTCCCGTCACTCATAGTTGATCACCGCTTCGGCCAGGGCATCCATGGACGCAACGAACCGCTCAGCCTTCTTCGGGACAGGGCTGGACGAAATGGCCACGTTGAGGCGGCGCCTGCCAATCCACTTCTCGTTGTGGACAAGAGGCCCCGTCCTGTGGCCGTACCGCTCCACGATCGCGCGGAACTCGGTGCGCGCCCAACCGGGAGGGGAATCGATCTTGTTGGGCGTGATGATCAGCGGGTACTGGGCAAGTTCGTCGACCATGCCGGACAGAGCGTTAAGGGACTCCTTGACCAGAACGGCCGGGACGACGACTGAGTCCGCCGCGTTCAGTGCTCCGTACGTGAGCTCACCGCCTCCGGGGTGGGTGTCCACCACCAACGGCCGGCCGAGCTCCCTCGCCCACCGCTCTAGGTGTTCGGATACCTCATCGCGTGGCGGCTGCTCGTCGACCAGTTCCGGGTACGAGGGGATCAGATCTGCCCTGCGCGCACCGATATTGGGACGCGGAGTCGTCCCCTTGCTGAATGCAGTCTGAAGGGGGTAGGTCGCGTACCGCTCGTGCCGGTAACCCATCGACCGTGAGCTACAGCCCATGTCCCAATCGAAGTCGACCAAGACGGCATCGAGTAGCCATGCCAACTCACGGGCGAACGTGCTCTTACCGTCGCCCCCCTTGTACGCGGAGGCGGCGACGATCGGCGGCCGGCCGTCTCTCCCGCCCTGCCACTCCATCAAGCTTTTAGACATGCACGACATTATGCGGGCATATATCCCGCCGCGCCTATGCCCACTCCAAGCCAGGGCGCGCTACCATGCATTTATGCGTGTATAAATGTACGCGCAGCAGGTCCCTGACCTGCGTAAATGAAGGGGCCAGGCTGGCACGCCCGACCCCTTCACCCGTTCGGCCTGTGGGCGCGGATTGCGTCTCGTCGTCCACGGACCTCGATCCTGTATGGAGGATCTGGCATGACTGTACGTGGTGGATCAGTGCTCGCGAATGACCTGCTGAACGAGGATGCGGCCACCGGAGCGGCCGGGGCGCCGGTCGGCGGCTGGGCGATCCTGCCTCCGCTGGAGGCGGACGAACTGGTGGCGCTGGTCGACGCGATCAACGTCCCCGGGCTGCCGCCGTTCTTCCTCGACTGGACGGCCGCCACGCGGCTCTGAGCCTCCCCCTCCCGCGCGGGACAAACGGACTGCGGCCCTACACCCATCCTGGGCGTAGGGCCGCAGTTTTAGCATGTACACGCTAAATTGGACGAGTGGCACCGACCAATCCACCGGTGCGGTAGAGCGGAACGACCTGCACGTTCTTGCCGGTCTTGGGGGCCTCGATGACCTTGCCGTCCCCGTAGTACATGACGACGTGGTACGAGTCGCTGCCGCTGCCGGTGTGGGAGTAGAAGATCAGGTCTCCCACCTGTAGCGCGTCCATGCTGACGGGGCGTGAGGCGGTCGCGTTGTACTGATCGGCGGCGGTACGGGGGAGGTGGGTTGTCGACCACCACGCGTTTTGCACCAGGCTGGAACAGTCGAATCCCTGGTGATTCGCCGCGAAACAGGCACCATCCAGATATCCGTTGTTTCCAGAACAAAAACCGGTCGACGGCCCGGCGGGGGTTCCGCCTCCCCACACATACGGAAGCCCCAGGTACATGGAGGCCTTCCGGGCAGCGTCGGCGCCCGTGCCCGTGCCCGTGACGGCCGAGACGGCGGCCTCCCACTCGGCGGCCCTGGCGACGATGTCGCGCACATAGTTGTACGTCTGACCCGCCGCGAACGACTCCGGCGGCACCCCCGCGTACTGCTCCACCCGGCCCCAACCGGCGTTGTATCCGGCCAGGGCCAGGGGTACGGCGCCGCCTGGGTATCCGCTGCTCTTGGCTCGCTCGATGAGAGCACACATGTACCGCCCCTGGGCCATCACCGCGTCCCCTATGTCGTAGGGGGACGCCGTGCCGCTGCTGTCGTCGTCGCGGCCCCAGGTGCCCCATGTGCCGTCAACGAACTGGGCCGGACCCTTGGCAGTGCCGGAACTGGTCTCCGGTCCCACGGCAGCGGCGTCGAACTTGCTCTCTTGGTAGAGCTGGGCGGCGATGAGCGCGGGCGACTCCTCGGGGCAGAGGGCGCCGGCCTTCATCACCCACGGAAGGAAATCCGCGGGGACCACCCCGGCCTTGACGCCGGTCTCGCTGGCGGCCGAGGCGGACGTATCCCCGATGACGGCGGTCCCGATCACGCTCGCCAGGATCAGCCCTCCGACTGCTGCGGCGGCTCCGGCTGCGAGCTTGGTTGACACGCGGTCCCTCCCCTTCGTCCTGGCTTTCGTCCCTTGATCTCTTTGCGCCGTGCTTCCTTGCCGGCCTCCCACGCGGCTGTCCACTCCGAGGGGCTGACCTGGTAGCCGGCCGCCCATCGAACCGGGTCGCGCACCCCGTAAACCCCCGCCTCAACTCGGCTGACCATCTGGCCACTTACACCAATGGCCTCGGCGGTCTCCTTCTGTGTCTGTCCGGTCCGGCGTCTCAACTGCTTGAGTGTCGGCGCCGCCCTCCCCACAGGGCAGAGCTGATCGACGGGAACGGCCAGGGCCTCGGCCAGAGCGCGGAGCACCCGAGCCGAGGGGCTGCGCATCCCGGTCTCGGCCGCGCGCACGGTCTCGGGACTGACCCGCGCGAGCAACGCCAGTTCTGCGCGGCTGAGTTGGGCCCGCGTCCGCAGTTCGGCGAGCACGGAGGGCCGGAAGACTCCGGGGGGCTGTGGCCTCATCGATCCCAACTTTTATAAGTAGGCTTTAGAAGTAACTCATGCTAGCCTCTCAGTGATGATCCACATACTGCAAGTCAACTAGGGGGATGTGATGGCGCGTCGAACTCCCGCCTCCCCGAGCGCTCCGGAACACGGGCTTGCCGTGATGGGAGCGCACGGAGGGGCGGGAATGTCCACGGTCGTGCGTCTGCTCGACCCACAAGTCAAGGGCTGGGCAATGGAGTTGCCCCCTGGGCAACATCTGCCCCACAACTACATCCCTGTTGTGGTGACTCGTTCAACTGCTTATGGGTTGCACAGGACTCAAGATCTCTTGAATCGGTGGCACCCGGGCATCCCGAGGCCGTGGCTGGTCGTCATCCGTGACGCGCCGTTGCGGCCTCCGCTGCCTGTCCGCTACCGGCTGCGGACCGTGGCCCCGCGCACGTTGGGCATCGCCCACGTGCCGTACCTCTACCGGCTGAGGCTGGTTGATGATCCTGCCGAGGCCCTGACGGACACTCCGGTATCCCGGGCCGCCCGCGAGTTGCGGGCCTCCCTCGGCTTCTCCGATTGATGAAAGGAAGACTCTCGTGTTCGATCCGAGCCACCTGATCGTCCTGGCGGACAACCTCCCCAACCCGGGCCCGCAGGCCCCGCCCGGGATGAAAGGCACCTTCTCCGACTGGATCTCGTGGGGGAAGTACATCGGCATGTTCGCCGGGGTGATGGGCTTCATCGCCTGCGGCGTCATGATGATGGTCGGCCGCCGCAACCGTTCCCACCTCGCGGCTGAGGGCGCTGGCGGCCTGGTCTGGGTCATCGCGGGCGGCTCGGTGGTGACGCTCTCGGTGAGCATCGTCACCGCGCTGATGGGCGGCTGATCCGATGACCCTCGACCTGCAACGTGCGGCAACCCGGCGTATGCGCCGGCTGCTGTTCGCCGCTGGCGGCGTGATCGTGGTCCTGGCGGCCGTGGTGGTCGCCCTGGTGGTCAACAGCGACGGTTCCCCGTCTGCTGCCCCGGCCCCGCCCTCGGCGGCAACGTCCTCGGCGTCCGCCTCGCCGCTGCCCACGCAGTCCTCGGACGGGGGATACGTCGCGCCGGAAAAGTGGGCGGTCCTGCCCTCCGGCAAGGGGAAGCAAAACGGGTTGCCCGTCCAGTTCGGGCACACCCCCGAGGGGGCGGCTGCTGCGGCCGTGGCGAGTGTCCGCCACGGCTGGAGCTGGGACGCGGACGCGGCCGAGACGGCCGCCGCTGTCTACGCCGTGCCCTCCGAGGCAACCTCGGTGAAGGCAGCGGCGCGGCAGTCCACCACGAACTCGCGGCTGAGCGCGGGCGTTCCCGGAACCGGTGCCCTCCCCTCGGGTGCCCACATGAACGTGTTCGTCATCGGGGTGCAGTGGACGGCGGACACCGCTGATGAGGTGCGGGTGTCCGTCCTCGCGCGGGTCGTCTACACCCCCGGCAGCGGCACGGCGGAGGAGACACAGGTTCTCGCCACCACGAACACCTACGTGTGGACCGCGAACGACTGGCACTCGAAAACGGGCACCCCGCAGACCAGCCCTGACCCGTTCGACCTGGGCACCTCCGGTTTCAACACCGCCGGATGGTCCGCTATTCAGGAAGGTGATACCCGATGAGAGCCCTACGCGGCCTGTTCGTCGCCGTGTTACTGGCGCTGCTGCTGCCTGCCGCTGCCCCGGCCATGGCGGCGAGTCCCGCCAACGTCGCTCCCGCCGCTGTGGTGGCGGCCGTACCGGCGTCCGTCCCCGCCCAACTGCCCACCATCGGTTGGTGGGACGTCGCCTGTAACGCCGTCCTGACTCCGGTTCTCGGCGCCGGCGGGAAACCGGTATGCATTGCTGGAAAGATCGTCGCGCCACAGGCTGAGAAGGCGATAAAGGATGCCCTGGCGAGCACCATCGTTAAACCCATGGCTGACGGCATGGGCGAATTCGTGGCTCAGATGCTCAAAGTCGGTTTCACCTGGTGGCTGACGACTCCGAGCATCCAGGTAGAGAACTCCGGGGTCACGGACTCCCAAACGGGAAAGATGCCTGACGGCTCGACGGTCACGTTCTCCCTACAGGCCATAATGCTGGGCGTCGGCCAGATCATCGCCATCCTTCTGGTGATCCTGCAAGGGGTCCGGGCCATGATCCAGCGCAAGGGAAAGCCCCTTGCCGACGCTCTACAGGGCATGGTCATCAATGTTCTGGTGTGCGTGCTGGGTATCACCATCATTGACTCTCTGCTTGTCGCCTCGGATCAACTCACGTCAGCAATCATCAACGTGGCTTTCCACGGCGATGCCAAGCTGACCGAGCGTGTGGTGTTGATGCTCCTGCCGGGCTCATTCAACTCCATCGGCTTTCTGGTCATGGCGTGCGTTGTCTTCCTCGTCGCCTGCGCTCAATTCCTGCTGAACTTCATCCGGCAGGCGGCAATCCCGATTCAAGCCCTGATGCTGCCGATCGCGGGTGCGGGACAGATCGGCGGAGAGAAGACAAAACAATGGCTCCCGAGGCTCTACGCGAGTATCGGCGTCGTGATCGTCTATAAGCCTGCGGCCGCACTGATCATCTCGGCCGGGTTCGTTGAGGTCGCCAACGGCAACGAATTCGTGGACTGGTTCCGGGGCCTCATGACGCTGGTCTTGTCTGTCTTCGCACTGAAATACCTGATGGCACTGTTCGCACCTCTCGGTGCGTCCATGGCCGGGGCTACGAGTGGCGGTTTCGCCGGTGCCCTGTCGGGGGCCGGTGCCCTGATCGGGCTGGCCGGGGGCGGTAAGGGCGACGGCGGGGGCTCCTCCTCGACGTCCGCCGTACAGCACGCACAGGCCATGGCCGGGGGCGCTGGCGGAGCCAACCCGTACGTGGCTGCGGCACAGGCCGGGGTCGGTGTGGCCACGGCTGCCAAGGATGCGGCCGGGGGCGCGGTGTCCGGGCAGGACGGCGGCGGCGTTCCGCAGCAACAGGGCGGCCCTGACAAACAATCCGCGGGCGTCCGCGACAACCAAACCCAGGGCCAGGGCCACGGTGACGGCGGCTCCGCTCCGGCCGGGGCCGGCGCGAGTGCGGGCGGCGGCTCGGCCGCTGGAGCTGCGAACGGCTCGGCCGCTCCGGGTGGCGTGACGATCGCCGTCCGCGCGCCCGAGGCCGCAAGCAACGGGGCCCCCGGTTCGGGCCAGAGCAACAACGGAGGTCAGTAGGCATGACAACCACCACGGAACAGCCTCCCCGCCTGTACGGCGGGTGGCGCCGGTCCCGGTCGCTCGGGATCGGCCTCCTCAACGGCGGGCAGACGCTCGTCATCGTCACCAGCATCGTTGTGCCGATCCTCTTCGCCAACGTGGCGGGGCTGCGCACCCTCCTGGTGTCGCTGCCGCTCACCCTGGTGGTCATCGTGCTGGCGTGCTGGCAGCGGCACGGCATGCCGCTGCTGGACCTGGCCATGGGCCGGGCGCGCTGGCAGTGGGCGGCCTGGCGGGGAGAGACCAGCTACCGGGGTCTGTACCTGCCGCACCCCAAGGTTCTGGACCTGCCGGGCGTGCTGGCGCCGACCAAGCTCCTGCGGGTGGAGGACTCCAGCGCGGGACGGGCGGGCCTGGTGTGGAATCAGGCAACCGGCCAGATGGCGGCAACACTGCTGCTGTCGCCGGGCGGCGCGCTGCTGGCCAACCGCTCGCAGGTAAACGCCAACGTGGCGAGCTGGGGGGACACCCTGGCCGCACTCGCCAATGAGGACAGCGTGGACGCGGCCACGGTCACACTCCAGATCACCCCGGCGTCCGGTGCCGCCCTGGGCGATCACGTGCGGGGGCGGGTCGACAGTAAGGCGCCGGACCTGGCCAGGGCGACAGTGAACGAACTCGTCAAGACCTCCCCGCGTGCCAGTGCTCAGCTCATGGCCTGGCTCACCCTCGTGACCTCGCCGGGCCGGGCGGTCGACCGCCCCAACTCCCCGGAAGAGGCGGCGGCCGAGGCTATCCGGCGCCTCGATGGCGTCGACTTGACCGGGGTCGGCGCGGACGTGCTCCGGCGGGCCACCGACGTGGACCTTGTCCGCCTCGTCCGGGGTGCCTTCCGTCCCGAGGACGCGGACGCCTCCGAAAAGGACATGGAAGCGCTGACCTGGGATCAGGCGGGGCCGGCGGCTGCCGAGGAAGGATGGACCGACTACCGCCACGACGGCGCCATGTCCGTGTCGTGGGTGCTGCGGGAAGCTCCGCGTAAGCCGGTGACGTACGACGTGCTGTTGCCGTTGATGGCTCCGGGCCGTTTCGTACGGCGGATCACCATCGGGTACCGCATCCTCCCGACCGAGGAAGCGGCTGCCGTGGTGGAGCGTGAGCTGAACGCGAGCGATGCGCGGGATGAGTACCGCCGTCGCTCACAGCGCACCACTACCCGACGCGAGCGGGCGGACGCGGCGGCGGCCGACCGCAACGCGGAACAGGAGGCGTACGGGGCTGGGCTCGCACAGTGGACGATCTACATCACCACGACCGTGACCAACCCGGCAGACCTCACCGCCGCTCGGCGGGAAGTTGAGCAGATCGCAAAGCGGGCCGGTGGCCTGCGGTTCCGGTACGCGTACGGCGGCCAGTCCGCCGCGTTCGTGGCGGGCCTCCCTGTCGGCGTGCACCCGCTCGCCTGACCCTGACCCCAGAAAGGAACTGATGAGAAGGCGAAAGAGCCGTCCAGAGGTGAACGCAGAGCGGTCCCGGCTTTATGTGGAAGCCGGGACCGCCGAGGCGGAGCCTACCGCTTGGCGACTGAACGGAAAGGTAGTGGCTCCGCGCCGGGGCTGGCGCGGAGCCGGGTCCGGGCGGAGCCCGCACGTCGACCGTGGCGCGGTCTACCTGGGGACCACAACCGAGGTCGGTGGCCTGTTCCCCTTCGTCCTGGGGTCCCCGCTGCCTCCCGAGGGTGTGCCGATCGGCGTCGACCTCCTCACCCGCGAGATGGTGTGCTTTGACCCTCAAGGCTGGGTGGGGCGACTTGTCCAGAATCCCGGCGTGTGGATCATGGCTCAGCCTGGCGCCGGAAAGTCCGCGATCACCAAGCGGATTGCGCTGGTGTACTCCTCGTACGGATCCATGATTGTGGTCCCTGGCGATGTTAAGGGCGAGTACGCGCCCCTGGTGAAGGGGCTCGGCGGCCAGGTCGTCCGCATCGGTCGGGGCCTCGACCGCCTCAACCCGCTGGACTCCGGGCCTCTGCGGCGCCGACTGCACACGATGCCCGAAGAACGGCAAAGGGTCCTGCTGGCGGAGATCAACGGACGGCGCTCCGACCTGCTCCACGCCCTCCTCGCCACCCCGCACGGCCTCGGTCGGCGGGCCACGGCTCCCGAGGCCAACGTGGTGGGTGCGGCGGTGGAACGGGTCAGTGAGGCCCTGACCGATGACCCGGTGATCCCGGACGTGGTGCGGGTCCTGCGAGAGGGTCCCAAAGAGCTGTGGAACAAGCTTCTCGTGGACACCGTGGACGACTACCGGACGCTGGTCCGGGAAGTCACGTTGGCCCTGGAAAACCTGTGCCAGGGGCCTTTGAGCGGTCTGTTTGACGGCCCGACCACACAGCCCCTCGACCTGGACGCCCCGGCCGTGAGCGTGGACCTGTCCGCGCTCCTGACGGCTGGTGATCAGGTGGTGGCCTCGGGCCTGTTGGCCACCTGGTCGTACGCGTACGGCGCCATCGACTCGGCCAGGGCGCTGGGGATGATGGACCGCCCGTTGGTGCTGCCGCTCGATGAGATGTGGAGGGCTCTGCGGGCCGGGCCGGGCATGGTGGAGGCCATGGACGGCATGACCCGCCTCAACCGGTCCAAGGGTGAGGTGACGATCTTCGTCACGCACTCGCTCCGTGACCCTGAGTCGCTGCCGACCCCGGAAGATCGGGCCAAGGCATTGGGCCTGATGGACCGGTGCGACTCGCTCATTCTGGGCGCGCTCTCGGCGGGCGAGCTGGAGCGCGTCAACGCCCAACGGCCGCTGACGTCGGAGGAACAAAGCCTCGTGGCGTCCTGGTCCGCGCCGAGCATCACGGGCGTGGACGGCACGAATCAGCGCCACCCCGGCCGGGGCAAGTACCTGATCAAGATCGGTACGAGGGCCGGTGCCCCGGCCCGCCTCGACCTGACCGAGGCGGAAATCAAGCTGTACGACACGGATGGGGCCATGCGGCGGAAGGTGAGCGAGTGAACGACAACGGCACGGGGTCCGGGGGCGGCATTGCCGCCCCTGCGGCCATTCTGGGCGTGGTCTTCGGCGGGGGAGGGCTGTACCTGGCCGGCTGTTTGGGCGGGACCCTTGGCGTCTTCGTCGTCGGCGGCGGCTGGGCCTGGCCGGGCGCCTCGGTGCAGTCGGTGTTCCGCCTCCTCGGCAGCGGCCCGGGTGCCCTGTGGCCGGGGCACGCGACGGCCGCCACGGTCGGCATGGTCGTGCTCCTGGTCCTGGTGCTCGCGCTCCTCGGCGCGGGCGCCTGGTACGTCTGGCGTCGGTGGTTCTCTCATCGGCCCGGCCTGGCGAGCCTGCGGGAGATGGCGCCGCTGTCGCCCAAGGCGATGACGGCAAAGGCTCGCGAGCTGCGGCCCTCGCTGGACGGAGTGAAGGCGGCGACGTTGCCGGACGACACGGGGGTGTTGCTCGGCAACCTCGACCAGTCGCACGGCCCCGAACTCCGCGCGTCGTGGGAGGACGTGATCTTGGCAATCATGGCGCCTCGCTCGGGCAAGAGCACGGCGCTGGCGATTCCGGCCGTCCTGCGGGCGCCGGGCGCGGTCCTGTTCACGAGCAACAAGATCGGTGAGCGGGAGGTCTACAACGTCACCAAAGCCGAGCGGGCGCGGGTGGGGACGGTCTGGACGATCGACCCTCAGGGCATCACGCATACGGATCGCTCGCTGTGGTGGAACATGCTGGCGGGCGCCCGCACCATCGAGGGCGCCGGCCGTCTCGCAAGCCACTTCATCGCGGCGACCACGGATGAGAAAAGCCGCGGTGACTTCTGGATGGGCGCCGCAAAGAATCTGCTGACGGCGCTGTTCCACGCGGCGGCCGTCTCCGGGGGCTCGGTGGCGGACGTGCTGGCCTGGCTGTCCACTCCCTCGGACCGAGGGCCGGTGAACGCACTCAAGGCGGCCCGTAAAGAGGCGCTGGCCCAACAGCTCGCCAGTACCGTGGCGGGCGCGGCGGACACCCGGGACGGCATCTATGAGACGGCCCGTCAGTGTGTCGCCTGCCTGCTCGACCCTGAGACTCTGGCGTGGGTCACTCCCGACCCCCGGGCAAAGGAGTTCCGGCCGGCCGACTTCGTACGCACCCGGGACACCCTCTATCTGCTGTCCAAGGACGGCGGCGGGTCGGCGGCCGGTGTCATCGCGGCGGCGGCTGACGCCGTGCTCCGCGCCGCGATGGCCGCCGCCGAGCGGGCGGGGGGCCGGTTGGACGCTCCGTTGGTCGCGGTGCTCGATGAGGCGGCGAACGTGTGTCGGATCGAGGATCTGCCCGACCTGTACTCGCACCTCGGCTCGCGCGGTGTCGTCCCCATGACCATCTTGCAGAGCTACCGCCAGGGGGTCCGGGTGTGGGGTGAGGCGGGCATGGATGCGCTGTGGTCGGCCGCCACGGTCAAGGCCCTGGGGTCCGGTCTGGATGACGCGGACTTCGCCGAGGACGTGAGCCGCCTCGTGGGTGAGCACAAGGTTCACGAGTCTTCGGTGAGCCACGGCTCATCGGGTCGCAGCGTCAGCACCTCGCGCCGCCGCGAGCGGGTCATGGAAGCTGCCGAAATCCGGGCGCTGCCCAAGGGTCGGGCTCTGCTGCTGGCCACGGGTGTACGGGTCGGCATGATCCGGCTGCGGCCCTGGTATCTCGAAGCGGGCGCGGCCGAGCGGACAGCGTCCGCCAGGGAAGAAACCCGGCGGATCGCCGAGCGGGCCTCTCGGAAGGTGATCGAAGCATGAGTGAGGACACTCCGACGCTCGACGGCGTCGCCGAGGACGTGGAGGACCTGCGGGCCATCGTCGACGGCTTCGCCTCTCAACTGGAGCACAACACCAAGCAGGTGCACCAACTCGCCAACGTCGTTGCCTCCGTCAAGGCGGAGGGGGAGGGGGAGGGCGGCCAGGACGACAGTAAGAAGGAGAAGCCCAAGACTCCGCCGTTCATCCTGCGGCTGTCGGGTGACGAGTACGACACCGAGTTGGCCGCCCTCGCTGACTGGGTGGCCAACCTCCTGGTGCCCACGTACCTCGTTGAGGTCTCCTCGACCTCGCCCTGGTGCGCGAGCTGGTGGGCACACCCGGCGGCGGTCGCCCGGTTTCACGCCGCGTGGTTGGCATGGCAGGAACTCACCGATCCGGAGACGTGCGGCCGTACCGGGCCGTCCGTCTGGCACCGTGACCACTTGGACCCGATGGTGGCTCAACTCCGGGACTCGTCCGGACCGTTCGGGGGCTGCATGACCAACCCGGACCGACCGCAGCACAGCGAATTGCCGACACCTCCGGTAGACCGGCTGCCGGTCCGGGCTGCGGCTGCCGAGGCGGAACCGGAACCGGTGGACGCCTAGAAGTAGCGTGCACACGCTAAAGGGCCGGAGGGATTCCCTCCGGCCCTTTAGCGTGTGCGGGCTCTACTGCACGCGGCGCGGCGACGATGCGGCTGGCGGCGTCTGGCCTCGACCCTGCCCCGTGGGTGCGGCGGCCCCGGATTTCCGTCCTCCACGTGCGGCGGCCGGCACGGTGGTGGACGTCGCTGTGGCCGCTGCGGCGCGGGCCTCGATATGGGCCGTGGCGGCCTCGTGGGCGGCGGTTCCGTCCAGCCCTGCGGCGTTGCTCCACTCGGCCCCGGCTGTGCCGAGGTCGCCCCGGGCCTCGGCCTCTCCGGCCCGTCCTCGGGCGGCGTCAGCTTCGCCGAGGGCGTCATCCGAGCGTGCCGAGTGGTCGGCGCTGCTGCGGCCGAGTGCAGCCGCCTGGCGCAGGGCCCCCGGGTCGTCCGTGCCGCTGTCTTCTGACGGACCGGTGGGCCGGTGCTGGGACTTCCGGGCAGGCTCCTGGTCGCTGGACTGCTGGGGAGTGCGTGAGTGCTGATTCACCGTGGTCTCTCCTCCTTTGACTGGGCGTTAGCGCGTGTGCCCTCGGGCCGGGGTGGGCGCCGGGGGCGGGGTCGTCCTGGACGCCTGCGGACCGGGCGCCGGGCTGGCTCCGGGGGCGGAAGTGGTGGACTGAGCGTTGGCCGCTGCGGCGCGGGATGGGGCTGCTGCGGGGGTCGCGTTCGTTGTGGCGCCCGCCGTTGTCGACGGGGCCGTCTGAGTGGCGGCCGAGGCTGTGTTGGTGGGACTCGGCGGCGTGGTCGCGCGGGCTGGTACAGGCGTCTTCGCCTGCTCGTTGAGCAATCCGCGAGCGGCCTCGGCCGGGCTGAGGCTGATACCGGCGTCGGCTGCCTGCTTCATCCGCAGGGGCACACCCGCCAGGGCCTCGCGCGGTTCATGTCCGGCCTTCTGGAGCGTCTTCATCTGCGCCGCGATGCTCGGCCACTCGCGGGAGGTGACCAGCTGACCCAACACGTGCTCGTCGGCCATGGCCTCGCGCGCCGTGACCACAAGCCGGGCGTTTTCCTGCGGGCTGACCCCGTGCTTGTCGAGATCCTTTTCCCGACCGTCAAGACCCGATTCCTCGCCCCGGCCGGTGACCTTCTTGAACCATTCCTTGACGGCCTCTACAGCCTGCTTCACCCACTCCACGAAACGCTCGACCACGCTGGGGCCATCGCGCTCGGGGCTGATGTCTCCGGCGGGGGCTGCCCACGGATCGCGGGGCGTGGTGGCGTTCGCCGAGGCCGTGACACCGGGCGTCGGCGAACCGGCGCGCATGTCGGCATCGATGCGTGTGATCACGGGCGCGGCGTCGGCGAGGAACTGGCCCACGTCGACGCCGGCGTTCTCCAGTCGTCGGAGTTCGTCCGCGACCTGGGGCCACTGCGGTGCGGTCACCATGGCCTCGGCAACGGCGGGCGGCTCCATCGTGTCCCGGACCATCTGGGCGTACCGGTCCCGGTCCGGATCGCGGTCCGGCTCCTTGACGGGTTCGCGTGTGTCCGGGGTGTCGGGCACGTCGGCGGGGGAGCGGCGGGCCGCGTCGCGTTCCTGGTGCTCGCGGAGTGCCTGAGCCGCCATGACGAGTACTTGGAGGGCCATGGCGGCCGTCTGCCCGGTGTGGCCGGCTGCCCGCTCCATCGCAAAGCTGCTGTCACTCATCGGATTCCTTCAGTCTGGGTCGTCATGATGTCCTCGTTTCGCGTCGCTGTCGTGCCTATGAACCTAGCTACCGGGAGTCCTCGGCATGCGGCCTTTTCCGCTGCCCGGACTGTCCTGCGGTGCCTTGCATTACCTCCCTGGTCCACGGGCCCGGGTGCGGCGGTTCGCCGCCTCTTGGGCGGCCCGCTCGGCCGCTGTGCGCTCGCCTGTTGCGGTCGGTGTCGTCGGCGCGGTGGTCGTCCGCCTTCCTGAGGTTCGGGGGAGCCCGGCGGGCTGTGCGTCACGGCGCAAGCGGCCTTGCACTCGCCAGGTGAGTACCTGGGCCACGCTGTCGGCGTCGGCCAGGTCGCGGGCCCCGGCCACTTCGGCCAGAAGTCCAACCGGCTGGTGGCCCTCGCTGGTCGCCTTGATGAGGTAGGCGGCCAGGTTCGCCGAGGCGGGGTCGGCGAGCACGGCCGCCGCGTGCGCGGGGACGGCCTGGCGCACGGCCTCGCCGAGGGTGAGCGCGTCGGGGCCGCCGAGGGGGGTGGACTCGGCGGCCAGTCCGCGACCGACAACGGGGGGCGGCGTCGTCGGCGCGGTGGGGGTTTCCTCTCCGTCATCGTCCGACTTCTTCGACGACGTGGGCGTGTAGGGCTCTCCAGTGCTGCCGGTCGTGTCGGTGGGCGTGGTCGCAGTCTGGAGGGCCGGGCTCTGGGTCTGGGTGGAGTTGCTGCGGATGTCGCTGTCCATCCGCCGTTGCAGTCGCCAGACCAACACCTCGGCCGTGCTCTCGGCGTCGCCGAGTGGGCGCTGTGCCGTCACCTCGGTGAGCACACGGGCGGGGTTGTACCCGGCGTTTTCCGCCTGCCGAAGTGTCGCGGCCAGGGCGGGCCATGCGGCCTCGCCGAGGACGTTTTCCGCCAGGTGCGGGATCGCCTCCCGAATGACGGGCGCGTACGCCTCGACCAGGGCGGGGCCGCCCGGCTGCATGGCCGTGCGCTGCCAGGTGGCCCGGCGTCCTCGTCCGGCGCGGGTGCCGGCGTTCGCGCCGTGGGCTACCTCGGTGGCGGCGCGCAAGTGAGTACCGGCCTGGGCTGCCGCGTGCTCCTGGGCCGCGTGCTTGGCGGCCTGGTGCCACTTCATCGCGGCGGCGACGGCCAGGGCGACGGCCACCAAAACCGCGATGGCTGCGGCGGCCTCGCCTCCGCTGGCGATGGCGCTGGCCCCCATGGCGAGTAGCTGTGTGGCTGCCCGTAGGTGGGCGCTCGCCTGGCTGTCCATGCGGCGGCTGGTGGGGGCGCGTCCGGCGCGTTCAAACGCGCGGGCCGCGTCGCGTAGTTCATCGCGGACCGCTGCGGGGGCCTGGGCGGCGTAGGTCGTCAGGAAGTCGGCCAGGGCGACCATTTCCCCGGCACCTGCTTCGTTGCCCGCTTGGCCGAGGACGGCGGCGGCCTGGTGCACGTGCTCGGCGGCAAGCTGCCATGCGGCGGCCTGGCTATTGATCTGTCCGGCGTTGGCGGCCATGGCCGAGGCGGGCGCCCCGTTCCATCGTTCTCGGACACGTGGCAACGACAGGTCGGGGGCGAGCCGGCTGCCGGAAAACCAGACGGCGCGGCCTCCGGCTGTGCGGTCGCCGGGCAGCGCTACCGAGTAGCCGGTCACCGTGCCATCCGGCGCGGTACGGGTCTTGAGTCGGAGCCCCGCACGCTTGACGGCCGCGAAGAAATCGGCATCGGATCGGGATCCGGCGGCGGCCTGGCGCACCTTCTCTTGCAGAGTCACCCTGGGTGGCACATCGCGGCCCTGGCGCTTGCTCTTCTCCAGTTCCGCGGTCGTCGGCCATTGCTTCGCGGTCTTGTCTCCGCTTGTCAGTCGCCGGAGTCCGAAACGGATCTCCAGTTCGCGCGCGCGTGCCTGCATCCGCACCATGTCCCGTCGTACGTCCGGTGGCCGGCCGTCCTGCCGGGCGAGCGTGGCCACGATGTGAATATGGTCGTCGGCGTGCCGGACGGCCACCCATCGGGCGCCCATCGGATCGCCCTTCTTGGCGATGCCGGACGCGTCCATAATCTCTCGCGCAACGTCCTTCCACTCGGCATCGGTCAACATTCGGTCGCCTGGGTCCAGCCGTACCGGTACGTGGCAGACGTGCTGATCTGGCGCCTTGCCTTCGAGTCCGAAAACCGGGGCGTCCAGCAACATGGCCAGGCTCGGGATCGTGGCTCCGGAACTCCGGGCCGGATCCAGTACTCCGGCGTCCCATGCGGCGACCATGTGGGGGTCGGTGTGCTCGTTCGCCTTGCCGGGCCCGTACAGGTAGTACAAGAGTCCAGCGGTGCGGGCGCCGGCTTTCGCCTTCTTCGGGATCACGCCCGGTCCTCCATCACTGCGATGGTGGCCTCGTCCAGCGTCCGCACCGCCTTCTCCACACGTTCCAGAACGGCCAAAAGTTGTTGGGGGACCTGCACACCCTCCGAGTTGAAAACGGCTGCAATCTGATTCAGGTTGGTTCCGATTCGGTTCACAGACACCCGGGAGTCACCCAGTACCCGCAACCGTTCCTTCACGTCCACGGGTGCCGGGGAAACCTCTTCTTTGGCAACGGCCAGGGCGACGCGCGCGGCGTACGCGGCGGGCTTGAGGCCGGCCAGGGCTGCGGCCGTAAGGATGATCGCCAACTCGGCGTCGTTGTAGGCCAGGTTCACGCGGTGGTTGCGCGGGTTGTCGGACCGTCGTTCACGGCGGCGGGCGCGTGGTGCGTCGCTGGTCATTTCCCCTGTTCCCGTTCGAGGGACAGCCCCAACCATCGGTCCGTGCCCGGACCGAAAAGGCGGCCCCGATCCGACGAGCATAGCGAGGCAGGGGCCGCCGTGCTGATTATTGGAACAATAACCACTAACTTGCTCCGACGTAGGAGGGTAGTTGGCTGGGGTGCCGGGCTTCTAGGGCGGCTCGCGGCTCCGCCGCGATGGGGTCCGGGGGGATGTTCCCCCCGGACCCCATCCCTCAAGTCGCCTGACGGCGGAAGATCCCGTGTGCTCGGCGGACGTCGGCCGCTACTATGGCGGGCATGACCACACCTTCCGGCGACCCCTCGTCGCCCATGCTGACCACAGCGGAAACCATGCTCGCCTCACGACTGGAGGTGATCAAGCCGCTGGCGTCGTCCATTGCCGAGCGGAAGCGGCTGCAAGCACTGGTGGACAGTGCCGATAAGGAATACAGCGCTGCATACGCGGCGGCGTCCGCTGCGGGCTGGACTGCGGACGAACTCCGTCGGATGGGTGCCGAGGAACCCACCCGACGGCTTCCAGGCCGGCCCAAGGGCTCCCGCACTCGCCGCACCCGCTCCGGGGCCGAGGACGTCACCGAAACCACCTCGTCCTGATCTCTCAATCCCACCCCCTCCGGCCCGCTTCATGGCGGTGTCAGAGGGGGTGGACTTCTAACTAGGTAGTTACCAATGAATGCTGTCGCGAAAGTCAACACGCTCGTTTGGCTCGACCCTTCGCAAGCTGCCGGGTTGGCTCGGCTTGCGGGAGAAAACGACAAGGCCGAGTGGCGATGGCTCGCCGAGGAAAGGCGGCGGATCGGACTGCATCCGAGCGAGCCGACCCCCGAGGAAATTCGAGTATCCGTGCTCACATTGCGGCCGGATCTGTGGCCACGGATGGGCCTGCTCACAGAGACAGCCATGCGGGCCCGGCTCGCTCTGCCTGACCTGGCCGGCCCTTGGCTCCCGTTCACTGCCGAGGAAGCACAGGCACAACGGCTGTCGGGTCGTAGACCGGGCACACCCAATGAGCACTTCGGGGCAAAACTGATGCTGGACATCGCGGCCGATGTTGTCGACGGCGCCCGGCTCGCTGCCTATCGAGTGAGTGAACCAGTGGTCACCGCACTGCATCGGGAAAACCTCATCGGCCTCCGGCCCTCGCGCTCCAAGCAAGCACGTGCACGCAAGCTCGAACTACAGGGGCAGATCTACACCGTGGGCCGCATCGCACGGGAGTCCATCGCCACACTTCTGAGCAGTGGATGACACCGGGATCCGAGCGGATAAATCCGGTGCGCTTTTTAACAAGGTAGTTAGATTGCATTCCGGCGCCAAATGGCCAAATTCCTATCTCAGAGCCAATTCTCTTAGCTCGTTTATGGCACGTGGATAGTGTGTAACATTCTCCTCGTCGGTAATCGGAAAGGGGTTCTCAGTGCCTGTAAAAGCGGCCAGTAAGCACGCGGTGTACGGGACGTATCGCGGCCTGACGGTGTACCGGTTCTGGGACCTTCCCCCGGGCCTGCTCACGCCTCGGCAACTCAAGCGGGAGGGCCTGGCGGTCGCGCCTCGGCAGCGGCCGAGGGCGTACGCGTACTGGCGGTACTACGGGCAGACGGGTTATGCGCCTCTGTACCGCAAACTGGGCGCCCGGCCTAAGCGGGTGGCGAGTGCTCCCCAGCTTGCAGCGCTCGCGCGGGCCCGGTTCGTGCTGCACGCATGGCGGTGCTTCGACTGCGGCGAGCTGGTGAACGATGACGGTCGACCGGACGTCGGGGAGACTGGAACCTGTGCCCCGTGCCGCCGGTTCCGGGCTGAGGCACGCGACGCCGTGGATCTGCCGGCGCTCGCTCCGGTCCTGCGGGAAACTCTGCCTGGGGTACTGCCGACAACGCCTCTCGGACCGCAGGAATGGGCGGCGGCCCTGCTCGACTCCGGGCCGGTCGTCGTGCTCGATACGGAGTCGACCGACCTTCACCGTTGGGTCCTGGAACTGGGCGTGTGCGACGGTGACGGCGTCCCTGTCCTGTCCTCGCTGGTAGATCCCAGGGCGCCCCTCGCCGCTGGCGCGGTCAAGGTGCACGGCATCACAGCGGACACTCTGGCCGAGGCCGAGGCGCCGATTTTCTCGGACGTGATGGACACCTTGGGGCGGGCGATCCAGGGGCGCACGGTTGTGGTTTACAACCTCGGGTACGACCTGAACAGCATCGCTCGGGAGGTACATCGGCACGCGCGTACGGTCGTCGGCCTGGTCGGCGCCGAGGCGGTGGAGTACACACGGACGTGGCTCGGGCGGGCGCGCTGGGCAGACCTGATGCACCCGTATGCCGAGTGGTACGGGCAGTGGCATCCGTATTGGCAGAGCTACACGTGGCAGAGACTCCCGTACGGGGATCATCGGGCGCCCTCGGATGCGGTCGGCGCGGCTCGGCTGCTGCGCGAGCTGGCGGACGGCACGGCTCCTCGACTGCCTGAGTCGGAGCGCGGTCCCTGGTCGGAGGACGACGGGGACGACGGTTACGACCGGTACGGGTACTGACGGGCTTTCCCTGCTGTGCTCGGGGCGAGCATTCGTATTTTCCGCCGGTCTGTGGGTGCTGGTGGGGGCGCTGCCCCCACACCCCCGGTCCTCTCTCGGAGGGGGTGGGGGGTTGATTTTTCGGGTGCGGCATGGTGGGTGGTTGCTGTCGGGGGGCGGGGGCGGTTCCCTCCTCGATCGGCCCCCCAAGGGCGTACCCGGAACCTGTGGGGGCCGCCAGGCCAAGCCCGCTACGCGGGTCGCGCAAGCGCGAGCCTGGCGGCCCCCACAGAACCCGGGTTCGGGCGAGCTGTCCGACCGAGGAGGGAACCGCCCCCGCCGGGCAGCATTGTGGCCGAGGTCGACCGTCCAGCCGCGCACCTTGGGCTAGCGTGCACACGCTAAATGCGCTCCGGCAGGGCCGGCATTCAACGCCGCGATCCGGTGTATTCCTGCGGGCATGACCGTGCCCCCCGGCGTTTGGCCGGGGGGCACACGTCACCGCCTGGTGCTCGTCGCTGTGGGTCAGTTTCCGGTCTCGCCCTCCGGCTCCTCACCCGGCAGCGGTACGGCGGTCTGCCCGGGAATCGGCTCCGGGGGCGCCTCCTCCTCGGCCGTCCTCTTGCCTCCCCGGCGTGCCGGCTTCTTGGCCTGTGAGAGTGCCACGATCTCGGCGCGCAACCGGGCTGCCTCCTCGTCGCGGGCACGCAATTCGTTTGCGAGTCGATCCGCGGTGGCCTTGACCCGTTCGGCGCGCTGCTCGGCGTCGACCGCACGCTGTTCTGCGGCGCCCTTGTCCCGCTCCACCCTGCGCCGCTCCTCCTGCTCGGTGGTGAGCTGTGCGGCAATCTCGTCCCGGCGCTTCTCGGCCTGGCCAATACGCGTGTCTGCCCGCTGTTCGGCCCGATCCGCGCGGTTCTCCGCCTGCGTACGGGCTTCCTCGGCCCTGGCCTCACGCTGCTCGGCCGCCGTGCGCTGGCGGCTGGCCTCGGTGGTCTGCGCGGCGGCTTGATCGCGCTCTTGCCGGGCCTGCTTTGTCTCGGCGAGCGCTCGGGCGTATCCGGCCTCGAACTCCTTTTTTTCCACCTCCGCCTGACGGGCTCGTTCTTCGGCGAGTTGCTGAGCCCTCAGAGCCTCCATCACCTCGACAGCGGCCTGTGCCGCCTCGTGGCGGGCGCCGTCCCTCTCCCGCTCGGCGGCCTCGCGTGCACTCTCGGCCTCGCGCGCCCGTGCCTCGGCGCGGTCCCGTTCCCGCGCGGCGGCCTCGGCGCGGGCCTGGGCGGCGGCGGCCTCCTGGCGGGCCTGGTCGCGCTGCTCGGTGGCGGTGTCGCGCTGCTCGATCGCCTCGGCGGCTTCGCGGCCGGCGTGGTCGGCCCGGTCGGTGGCGGCGGCGCGTTCCTCCTCGGCGAGCTGCTGGGCGGCTGCTGCGTCCGCCGCGTTCCTCTCCGCCTGGGCCCGGCGGCGCTCGGCATCGCGGGCCTTCTGCTCGGCCACTTCCCGGGCATCGTCGGCGGCCTCGCGCTCGGCGCGGTCACGCTCGGCGGCAGCCTCGGCGGCCTCCCGGTCCGCGCGGGCCTGTGACGCCTCCGAGCGGGCGGCGGCGGCGTCCGCCTGTGCCCGTACGGTCTGCTGGTTGGCCTGTGCCACATCGTTGGCGTTGGCCGCGCGAGCTGCCGCTAGACGGGCCTCGATGCCCTCGGGGCTGTTGATTTTCGACAGCTCCAACCGCATGTCTGCGGTGACCTGTTCCATCCTCGTGACGGTCTCCTCCACGCGGAGGATTTGCCCGGGGAGGCCTGGCGCGTTGCGCTCGCGGGCGCGGGCGGCCTTGCGCTCGTTCTGACAGGTGCTGTCGCAGTATTCGGGCGGTCGGCCGGCTCCGGCTGGCTTGGCCCGGGGGATCAGTTTGCCGCAGTTGGCGCACGGCTCCGGCCAGTAGCCGTACGGCGCCTCTTCCTCGTCGTCCCCGTGGTCCTGGTGCTCGTCGTCGGCGTCAAGGACGGTGGTCATCGGTGCCCTCCCGTGAGGGTGGCGTGAGTGCGGCGGTCGGCGGTCACGGGCGGGGTGGCCTTCCTGGTGGGGCGGGTCGCTGGGGCGGCCTGGGTGGCTCGCTGGGGCGGCCTGAGTCGGCCCCGGGCGCGGGCCTGCGGGCTGCTGTGGGTCCTGATGCTGCCGTACGGACGGTGGCGACGGACAATCCGCACGGCGTCCGCCACTCGATCCGGTTCCGGGCGGCCCGTGGGCGACGCGCTGACCTGCGGCGCGCGGGTCGCCTCCGTGAGCTCGGCGCGGGCCTCGGCGGCGACCGCCGTCACCTGGCCGTCCGTCCCGTCGTCCTCGTGCTCGTCGTCCTCGACGGCGACGGCGGCGGGCGCGGTCTCCAGCTCGGTGCCGGCGTCCGGGTCGGGGCCGTACGTCGTCACCACGTCGCCGAGTTCCTGGCTGTACTCCTGCGGGGCGTGGATCGCGTCGTACACGCTGGCGTACCGGGTGCGGGGTTCCCGCGTCGGCTCGATGGCGCGGGGCTCGGCGGTGACGGCCTGGGCGAAGATCAGGGCCTCGGCCATGTGGTCGCGCACGGCCTCGGTGTCGATGGTGCGGGCGAAGGCCTGGGCGATCCGGGACGGGATCCCCAACCAGTCCTCGGACCAATCCGGCATCGGCGCGTCGACCTGAGGCGCGTAGGGGCCGACGTACGCGGCCAGGTGCCGGATGAACGCGCGGCGCCAGTGTCGGCGCTCGGTCCGCCAGTCCTGCGGGCCGTGGTACTCGGTCCACCGCTGGCCGTGGGCCGAGTCGCGCATCCATCCGGCGAGTCGGCGCATCATCGCGGTAGCGGCGGCCTCGATGGCGGCGAGCAACCCGGGGAGGTCGGCGGCGAACCGGGCGACGGCAAGCGGGTCGCCCTCGATCCGCAACGCGTGCCGGTCGAGTCGGCCGGCCAGCAGATCGGCGTACACCCGGCGGGTGCGGACGCCGTACCCCCACGCCAGGCTCTCGGCGGCCTCGCGGCGGGCGGCGCCGTGCTGGCCCGCGTCGCGCACCCGCACCGTGAGGACGGCCGTGCCGTCGATGCCCATGCGGCCCTCGGGCTCGGCCAGGGGTCCGGTGTACGGGCTGGCGGGCACCCGGCCCTCGACCCGGTAGCGGTACGCGTAGGGATCCCGGTTTGTCTCGGCGGTCTGCGTCATGACCTCAGCCTATCATTTCTGGATTACTGTTTCTAGTATTCCAGTAATTACCGCATTGGCAAGAGGGCGCCAATTTCCTGGGGTGGTGGCCGGCTTCTCGCCGCCTGGTCCTGCTCGGGGGCTCCGCCCCCACCGGCGGCTGTGGCCGCTGCGGTCGGGCGGTGCCCGTGACGACAGTTCTAGCGTGTGCACGCTAGGTTTCCCTGGCCTTGGCGCGGTCCCGCGAAGCGGGGGCCGGCTCGTCCGCCCGGTGGGCGGTTCGGCTGGGGCTGCCGGTCCGGCGGATCGGTTTTCTGGGCTTCTCCGCCGTGGTGGTCGGGTGCCCGGCTCTGTTCCGCCGTGGCGACGACTCTACCGCCTCTGGGGGCGGCTCACGCGCTGTTCTGCTGCTCTCTGCGTGTCGGGTCCTCGGCGGCTCGCTGGGCGGCTGCTCGACGGCTGGTGTGCCACTCGGCGGCGCGGGTGCCTCGCCAAGTCGCGCACGGTTCGCCGGGGGCGGCGTGGCAGTGGGAACAGTGCTGGCGGGCGGGGAGGACGGCGCGGCTCCGGCGGCAGGGCTGGAGCTGCTCAGCTCCGGTGGCGCTGAGGTGGGCGGGGTCGATGAGGTGTCCGGCCTGGGCGAGCTGCTGGGCGTGGGCGAGTAGGCCGCTGGCGTTGATGCGCTGGGCCTCGATCTGGCGGGCGCGGCGGTGGTCGGGGCGGCCGTCGCGGTGGCGCGGGTAGGCGCGGGCGCCGGGGGCCAGGCCGGGGATGACGATCTGATCCGGGCCGGGGCGGAATCCGCGGGCTCGCTTGGCCTGGCGGGGCAGCGCGCTCCACTCCTCCTCGGCCGACCACCACTCGTTGACGACCTGGTCCACGCGGGCGTCTGCGGCCATGCCTGCGACGCGTCCGGCGGTGCCGGTCTCCTGGGCGGCCTGGTAGAGCGGGCGGCCCGTGGTGGCGTACGTGGGCGTTCCTCGGCGGGGGCGGGCGGTGGTGGCGAGCTGGAGGGCCTGGAGCTGGTGGAGGTGCCGGAGGGTGGCGCGGCGGCCGTAGCCGGTGGTGGTCATCAGGTGGGCCAGGGTGGGCCGGTCCTGCTGGTGGATCGCCCGGAGGGTGCGCGCTGCGTGGTGGCCGAGGGAGTGCCATACGTCGGCTTGCTGGTGGGTGATCAGGGCGCGGACGTAGGCGGGGAAGTCGACCGGGGGGGCGGGGGGCGCGGCGGCGTTCCGCCTTCTGTCCGACCCCGTGTGAACTGGTGAAACGTTGTCGGTGGGCTGGTAGATGGCGCATCGGTGGCCGTCGTGGTCGGGGCACTCGTGCTCGGTCGCCAGGGTCACCCGGCGGGCCTTGCCTGCCCTGCGCTCGGCCTCGGCGGTGACGGTGAGCCATCCGTCCCGGATGAGGCGCCACAGAGCCAGGGCGGCCGTCTGGCGGCTGTATCCGGCGAGTACGCCGAGGCGGCGGACGTTGGCGCTCACGTCGGTTGTACCGGCGGTGAGCATCAGCCAGGCCAGGGCGGCCAGGATCGCGGCGTCTGCCGGGCCGGACTCCCGTCCCCACCGTGCGGGGCCGGCGGCCTGCATCCGGGCGAACAGGTCGACCACGGCCACCTCGGCGGCGGTCCGCTCGTGACGGCCGCCGTCGTCCTCGGGCCTGCGGGGCATCCGGGCGGCGTCCTGGACGGCGAGCCACCACACTCGGGCCCACAGGCGGGCGGTGTCCTCCTCTGCGCGGGGGGTGCGGGTGCCGTCCGGCTGGCGCTCGGTGCGGAGCCATTCCAGTGCGGGCGACGACTGGGCGTCGCGCACCACGGCGAGCCCTTCGGCCTGCGTCCATCCGGCCAGGGCCATGGATCGGGCGGGGGCGTGGGTCTGCTGCGAGTGGTCGTGACGGCGCGTCAGTTTCCGCCGGAGTCCCCTCATGGCGCGCTCGCCGAGGGGGCGCCACGGTACGGCGAGCTGCGGGCACCCGGCCGCGTCGGCGATGACGGGGCGCATGATCGGCCCGCGCTGCTGGATCGACGGCGGTACGGCGCCGTCCTGGTCCTGGTGCTCGTCGCCCTCGACGGCTCGGCGGTTGGCGGCGGCCGGGGTGGTCCTCGTGGGCCGCTCGACGATGCGGGCGGCGGCCATCGACTCCAGCCGGACGGCCAGGCGCTCGAACGCCTCGGCCGGTGCCGAGGCGGAGCCGAGGGCCTTCACCGCCTGCTCGATGGTGTGTGCGGTCAACTCGTTGTACCCGCCGTGGCGGTGGGCGGCGCCGGGCGGGCGGACCGCGCCGGCCTTCGGGTTCATCAGGGGCGCGATGTCCACGGACGGGCACAGCGAGCGGGCGGCGCGGGCGATCCTGCTCACCGTGGCGACGGGCACCCCTTCGGCGCACCCGGTCCACACGTGGCGGCCTCCGTTGGGGCCGGACTGGGTGGGTACGGGCTCGATGCCCTCGGCGCGGGCGGCGGCGGCCAACAGCTCGGTATCGGCGGCGACTTGGGCGGCAGACACGCGCTTGGCGTCGCAGTCCAGTACGACCAGCGTGAAGCGGTACGCGCCCCGGGCGGCGCGTGTGAGGTACATCGCCACCGGCCGGTCCGGCTCCACCTCGGCTACCGCCACGGTGTCCGGGTAGACGTTCCGCCATGCGCCGGACGTCCCGGCGGCGGCCCGCACGCGGGCACGCGGGGACAGCTCGCTGAGGAACCGCGCAAGTGGCCTGACCTGCGCTGACAGTTCTAGCGTGTGCACGCTAGAAACCCCTGTCCGTCGTACGGTCACAGGGGGGAATGCGGGCGTGGCGGCGGCAGGGAACAGGTCGCCTTGTTGATAAAGCGCCGATGACACACCGGTCTGAGGCAAGCCTCTACCGCCACCGTGGCTCGCTGCTACGATGGCAACGCTCCCTCGGTGTTAGAGGACGCACGAAAGCCCCGGCTGTCGGGCCTAGGAATCCGGCGGACAGCGGTTACGTGCTCGATCTGGGATCGGGAGTCTCGGCAACTGGTCGCCACAACCGTTTCGCAGCTGAGACCCCGATGGGCTCCAAAAACACCCGGCTTAGGGGGCCAGGAAGTTGATGGGCCGGTTAGTTCATCCGGCCTCCTTCAGACGTACGGCATTTGGCCATCCGACGGGCTGACCCGTGCGCGGGTCCACCTCCAGCAACTCCACCATCGTGTTGAGGAAACCGGCCACGCTGGTGTCCAGTCGCTCGCAGATGTTGAGTAGCTTCACGGCGTTGTGGGGCTCGAAGTTCGAGCCCGGTCGGTACGCCTCGCCCGTGGTCGGGTCGTAGTGAGGCGCGCGGAACCGTGTCCCTCGCGGCGGCCCACCCGCTCCTCGGCGATCTTTCATGGATGGATCTTGTCAGAGATCGCGGAGTCTTGCAGCAAGTCAAGCGGCGTGGCGCGGAACTTTCTTTGTGGTTCCTGGGTTTGCCGCGCCGAATGGCGTAAATGTCTGTTTGTCGGATCAGGATTGAGTCGGTGCTCACGCCGTATGCCTCGGCCACGGCACGGCACCTCTGACGGCTCGTCACCGGGCAGCGGGCGGGCGGAGGTACGGAGCCGCGCGGCCCCCAGGGCCGCGCGGCGGCACCACGGCCGGCCGTCACCACTCATCACACCATTTGTCTATCGTCCCGGCGGCCCGCCACCCGAGACTCTGCACCGTAAGGGCTGCCTACGGTCCGTACTTTGGCCACGGAGCCGACGCGCGAAGCGAGCTGCACCACGTGCGCCAGGGGGCGCCCGGCGGGCGCCCCCTGGCGGGTTGTCACCCGGCGTCGGCCTCGTTCTCGTCCTGCTCGGCCTTCTTGAACGGCTCCCCACACTTCCCGCACATGAGACCGCCGTCCTCGCCTCCGAACTCCCACGTGGCACGGCTGATCTGGATACGGCGGGCGGGCTCCGGGGTGCCGTCCTTGCCGGGCTTGGTGCATCCGCAGATGACCAGGAACCGCGTCGGCGGGCGCTTCGCGGGCCTCGCCACGGGCTCCGGCTCCTCTGTGCCGCCGCTGCCCGGCTGCCCTTCCTCGCCGTTCCCCTCGTCCTCGCCCTCGGTGCCGCCGCCGACGGGGCGGTCAGTGCCGCCGCCCAAGCTGATGGCCAACGGGTCGTAGACGTACGGGAGGCGGGCGATGTCCAGGGCGTTGATCGCTGCGGTGTAGCGGTCGGCCGTGGCATCGGTGATGCGGCACTCAGAGAATCCGCGCACGCTCTCGGGCTGCGTCGGGGTGGTAAGACCAAGCTCCTCGGCGATCTTGGCAAACCGCCGGTTGTGGTAGCGGCCCGCGCTGCTGGTGTCCTTGACCTTCCGGACGTGAGCGACGGCGTGGGCTGCCTCATGGATGAGCGTTTGCATGGTGCGGCGGCCACCGAGGCTCAACAGCTCGCCACCCGCGAACAGTTCGGGGGCGCGGCCCTTCTTCGCCCCCTCCTCGACCGTCCAGTAGTCGGCTCCGAAGTGCCCCCACTTGACGCCGGTGGTGCTCCGGCCGGTCCCGGTGATCATGACGACCTGCGGTACCTCGGGGTGAGCCGCGCGGATCGCGGCCCACGCGCCTTCAAGGGCGGCGATGATCCGGCTGCCGTGCTCCTGGTCGACCTGGGCGGGCGCCTCGACCGGCTCAGCCTGGGCGGGAATCTCGACGGTGGTAGCCGTGGTGGTCGCCATGGTGCACTTCCTATCGCGTCGCGCTGGTGTTGGTGGTGTCGGTCCGGGGTGCCGCTCCCCTTCCCGACAAGTAATAGATTACAGCACTAGAGCATCACAGGCAACTCTGACCCTGCATACGTCACCACAAAACCGCAGGTCAGAGGCCCGCAGCAAGAAACTTCCAAGATCTTTTAGCGTGTGCACGCTAGACGCTCACTCCGTCGCTCCGGGCCGGCTCCTCGTCGGCGAGCTGGTGCCCGTGGTCCTGGTGCCCGTGGTCCTGGTGCTCGTCGTCCTCGACGCCGTGGCGGTCGACGCGGTGGCGGTCGACGGCGGGGCTCCACCTCGGCCTCGTCGGCGAGCTGGTGCCCGTGGTCCTGGTGCTCGTCGTCCTGGTGCTCGTCGTCCTCGACGCCGTGGCGGTCGACGGCGGGGCTCCACCTCGGCGCGTCCGCCATGGGCCGGGCCTGAGCGGGGGGTTCCCTCGTCGATCGGGCAGGCTTGCCCTGGCACGGGTTCTGTGGGGGTTGCCAGGCTCGCGCTTGCGCGACCCGCGTAGCGGGCTTGGCCTGGTGGCCCCCGCAGGTTCCGTGCGAGCCTCCGGTGACCGATCGGCGAGGGAACCCCCCGCGACCACCCACACACCCACCACCCACCCACCGGCACCCAATAGGCAGTCCCCCACCCCCTCGGAGAGAGGGCCGGGGCGTGGGGCGGAGCCCCACATCACCACCCACATTCCGCGGCGCCCCCACCCACCCCCAACCACCTCGACGGCTATTCGGCGGTCTGCGCCGTAGGGGCGGCTGCGCGGGCGCGAGCCATGATGCGCTCGGCGGTCCGCTCGCTCACTTCGTACAACTCGGCGAGTTCGGCGGCGGTCACCGGAATACGGCGGCCGGCCTCGGCGGCTGCCAGTTCGGTGGCAACCTCGGCCACGCGGTGGTCCGGTCGGGCTCGTGGGGCCTTGTCCTTGCTGCCGGGAGTGCGGCCCTTGTACTGCCGCTGGCGTTCGGCCCGCGCCTCGGCGGCGGCCCGGGTCCACCATCGGCGGCCGTGACGCTCTATGCCCGGGTCCATCCGGCCTGCGGCTGCGTCGGCCCGGATGGTCGACGCGCTCACCTTGGCGACCGAGCCGGCCTCCTGATCGGTCAACAGGTCCTCGGCGGCCGGCTCGATCGGGAGGGACGGCAGCGGCTCGCCTGCGAGGTGCGCGTGGACCTGGGCGGCGTCGTAGATGGTGGGACGCTCGGACCCCGGGAGGGGCTGAACCGCTGCCGTGAACGCGCCATGATGCCGACGTCGCCACGTCGCTGGCGAGACGCCCGCGAGCTGGGCCACGTCGGCCAGGTCGAGTGTTGGTCGGCCTCGGGGGATCACGTCGGCTCTCCTGGGGTTCGGGCCTCGCGCGGGCGGGGCGTGGTCGCTGGTTTGAGGCTACGGCTCCCGGCCTGGGGGGCGGTGCCGTAGCGGGTGGCACGTCGGCGGACGTCGGCCGCTGGGTGCCGTCGCCTGCCGAGGCGGTCTAAACTGGCCCTGCTTCTTACTTCGGTCTTCGGGCCGGGTGTTGGTGGAAGCGAAAGGGCCGGTGGATGCCGTGACCTCCCTCGGGAGGTCTACCACCGGCCCTGTGTCGTGTCCGGGTAGCCGCCGAGGTCCGGCGGCTACCCGGCGGCCTCACATGTTGGAGTACCCGAGGTGGATGCTGCCCTGTAGGGCGATCCACTGGGCGCTCGTCTCCCCTTCGGCGGCGTGGTCCTCGAACCACTGGCAGGCGTCCAGCCAACTGGCCTTGCGGGCACCGAGGGCGGGGCCTTCGGCGATCACGCGCGCGATGACGTACTCGTACTGCTCGGCCTCGATCGCGGCGCTGAGGGCGGCTCGGAAAGTCGCCCGGCCTTCGGTGTTCGCGCGGAACCCGGGGCTGACGGTGGCTGTCATGTTGTGGTTCTCCTCGGTGTCGGTGTGGTGGCGAGAGGGCCAGGGGGCGGGTGCCGTTCCCGCCCCCTGGCCCGGCTGGTCAGCCTCGGCGACTTCCGTCCGGGTTGGCAGCGGCGTTGCCGTTGGTGAGGGCCTGACCCTGGGCCAAACGAGCGTTAGCCTGGCGCTCCTGGTAGCGCTGGTATTCGGCGCGGGCCTCGGCCTGGAGCTGCTTGACGGTCTCGCTGTTGTTCTCCGCCATGACGACGTGTCTCCTTCGGTGGGTGTTGGTGGTGTCGGTCCGGGGTGCCGTTCCCCTTCCCGACAAGAACTAGATTACAGCACTAGAGCGTCACGGGCAAGTCTTCCGTCTCACTCGGCCTCGCATAACCCCAGGCCAGAGGCGCGACCCAAGAAACTTCCAAGATCTTTTAGCGTGTGCACGCTAGACGCTCCGCCGGTCCGGTCCGGGCCGGCTCCTCGGCGGCGGCCTGGTGCTCGTCGTCCTCGACGCCGTGGCGGTCGACGCGGTGGCGGTCGACGGCCGCCACCACGCACAGCGGCCCCCGCCCGGAACTCTGGACGGGGGCCGCTGGTGCTGGCCGAGGTCAACCGGCCTCCACGGACCGGGACTTACTACGGCTGGCGCGGGGCCGGAATCGGAGCCTTGATCGGCTCGGCGGGCTGACGCTGACCCGGGATGGTCGGGATCGCACGACGGTTGTTCTCCTCCGCCCAACTGGCGGCGAGCCTGCGCCGTACGGCGGACGATGCCCGGAAGAAAACGGCGAGCGGCCACACGGCAAGCGTGATGACGCACATCGCCACGGCGGCGGCGATGTCGCGGCGCCGAGGCGAACGGGTGGGGTCGGACTGGAGTTCTGCCAGGACGTCGCCGGGCATCACGTCGTACGACGTCCAGACCAGTGCGCCGATCAGCAGGTACAGAAAGATCATGGGGTGGCTCCTCTTCGCTGGGGTGTTGGTGGAGCTCCACCGGGGAGCGGGTGCCGTTCCCGCCCCCCAGGGCGCTTGGCTTTCAGCTGCCACTTGTCAGGCGTTGTCGTACGCCTCTTCGGTCTTCGTTTCCTCCGCGAACTGCCGGGCGGAGTGCAGCATGCCGGGCAGATCGCATCCGAAGTGCTCGGCGGCGTCCATGCACGCGGCGAGCATGGCGGCCACGCGCTCGACGTCGGCGGCGGTGACTTCGCACACGGCGGTGAGCGTGACCGGGTAGTGGGTGCTGCGCATCTCCTCGGCGGCTCGGGTGAGCTGGTCGGGGGTGGCGCGGCCGTCAGACAGCATGAAGATGTAGGCGAACAGGTCGCCGATCACTTCGTCTGCGCTCTCCTGGTCGTTCACGGTCCACTCGCTGCGC